>NZ_SRRO01000002.1 GCF_004785795.1 Nocardioides eburneiflavus | reverse complement strand
GGGGAGCCGGTCGCCTTGAGGTGGGCGGTGAACAGGGCGGCGGTGATGTCGCCGGAACCGTTGGCCTTCATCGGCAGGCGCGGCGTGGTCACGAGCCAGGCGCCGTCTGCCGTGACGGCGAGCATCTCGATGGCGTCGTCGGGAGCTCCCTCGCGGTCGACCGAGGTCACCAGCACCGCCGAGGGGCCGAGACCGCGCACCTCGTCGACCGCGGCCAGGATGTCGGACAGCGACGACGGCCCGCTCAGTGCATCGCGGTCGGTGATGAAGCCGAGCTCGAACTGGTTGGGCGTCAGCACGTCGGCCACCGGGATGACGGTGGCGGTACTTCGGCGGGATCGCCGGGTTGACGAAGCACCCCGAGGTGGCGTTGCCCATGACCGGGTCGCAGGTGTACGTCGCGTCCGGGTTGGCCGCCTTGACCTGGGCGACCGCGTCGACGATGACGTCCGCGATCTCCGGGGATCCCTGGTAGCCGGAGAGCACCGTGTCGCACGTCTCGAACGCACCGCGCTCACCGATGCCGGTGATCACCGCGGCGACGTCCTCGGCCGCGATCAGGGGACCCCGCCACGCGCCGTACCCGGTGTGGTTGGAGAAGTTCACCGTCAGGACCGGCCACACCTCGTGGCCGAGGCGCTGGAGCGGGAAGACGGCTGCGGAGTTGCCGACGTGGCCGTAGGCGACGTGGGACTGGATGGAGAGGACGCGCATCCCCTCAACCTAGGCCACCTGCAACGAGCGCTTCGACAGGCCCATCCAGTAGCCGTCGATCACCTGGATGCCGGGTCGTCGGGGTCGGTGCGCCGCGCCGAGCGTCGACGAACAGCGGCGTGGTAGTGCTCGACCGTCGGGTGGGGCGTACGGCATGCCGGGGTGCCTTCGCGCCTTGTAGTGGACAGCGTGTCGACGTCGGCCCGGGTCAGGCCATCGGGCCGCCAGAGGTCGAAGTCGCGCGACAGCGGGCACGGCGGCGTCGATGCGCCACTCGGTGAGGAACGGGAGGCCGTGGGTGAGGGAAGCCGGAGCCGATGATCAGCACGCCCTCGTCGCGGAGCGGGGCGCAGCCGCTCGCCGAGCCTCATCAGGCGGTGGGGTCGTCGGTCGGCAGCGACATCTGGGAGCACCGGGATGTCGGCCTCGGGGGAACATGATTTTGAGCGGCACCCAGCGCGTGGTCGAGCCGCGCGAGGCGTGCTGGTAAACCGGCTCGCCGCTGGGGCATCATCGCGGCCACCCGACGGCCAGTGCCGAGGCGTCGGGGGTCTCGTAGGTCATCTGGTAGTACTTCGGCGCGAACCCGCCGAAGTCGTAGGACCAGCGGGGGCACCGCTGGCGCTCAGGCTCACCGGTGCGGACTCCCAGTGCGCGGAGACGATCAGGATCGCCGTCGGGCGCGGCAGGTCGCCGGCCCATGCGGAGAGCTGGCCCGACCACACGGGGTCGTCGAGCAGGGGCGGCGCACCGTGGCCGATGTAGAGGGCAGGCATTCGTTCGTTCATGACATCCTCAATAGTTCATGATTCAACTATATTCCGGAGGGCCCAGTCGACCGGGTCACCATCCTGCTCCTCAGCAGCCGGTTGACACGGCTGAATGGCTTCGACCCGAAGAACCCGCGGCGCGCGCTGAGCGGCGACGGGTGGGCCGACTCCACGCACGGGACCGGCTCGAGCAGGGCTTGAGCGACTGGGCGTGCCGACCCCAGAGGATTGCCGCGCACGGCCCGCCGCGCTCGGCCAGCGCCACGATCGCCCGCTCGGTGACGGCCTCCCACCCCTTGCCCTGGTGGCTGTTGGAGTCGTGGGGCCGGACGGTGAGCGACCTGTTGAGCAGCATCACCCCTGGTCGGCCCACGCCGACAGTCACCGTGGCGGGGCGGCACGATGCCGAGGTCGTCGCGCAGCTCGACGTAGATGTTGACCAGGCTCGGCGGCAGCGGCCACACGTGCCGCTCGACGGCGAAGCTGAGCCCGATCGGGTGCGTCGGGTTGGGGTAGGGGTCCTGCCCGACGACGAGGACACGTACGTCGGCCAGCGGGCGCTCGAACGCCCGGAAGATCCGGTCGGCGGCGGGCTGGTAGCCGCGCCGGGCCGCGTCCTCGTCCCGCAGGAACCGGCCCATCGCGGCGATCTGCTCGTCGACCGGCGCGAGGCCTCGGCCCAGTCCGGGGCGACGCGACCCTTCTCGACGAGTCCGGCGAGCGCACTCATCGTGCGCCCTCGCGGGGATGGCGTCCGGCTGGTCGCTGCAGCCGGTCGAGGAACGCCACCAGCAGCGCCTCCCGCATCGCCGGCGAGGCGACGTCCAGCATCGCGTTGACCGCGGCCATCCGGCCGGGCAGCTCGAGGCCGCCGTCCGCCGAGGCGCCCACGAGTCCCGACGCCGCGAGGAGGCCGTCGAAGTCGTCGTCGCCGAGCGCGGTCGGGTCCAGGGCCTCGATGAACGCCACCACGTCCGGGTCGACGGCGACCGGTCCCGCCGCCTGCGCCGCCGCGACCGACTCCGCGAGCGCCGCGGCGAGCTCGCCGACGTGCTCGTGCGTGCCGGCGCTGACCGACAGGTGGATGCTGGGACCCCCGTCGCCGTACGACAGCTGGGCTGGACGTACCAGCCGCGCGAGACGAGCTCGTCGGTCAGCGTGAAGGCGTCGCACGAGGCGTCGGTCGCGAGCGTGACGAGCGTCGAGTCGGGCGGCACCAGGAGCCGCAGCGCGGGCTCGGCGTCGATGCAGGCCACGATCGCGTCGACCGCCGCGAACGCGCTGTCGGCGAGCTCGAGGTAGCCCGCGTCCCCGATGTGCTCGACGACCGCCCAGGTTCCGGCGATCGGCCGCCGGACCGCGTCGACTGGGTCGTCGCGTTGAGCATCGTGTAGCCCGGCCAGGCCGCCGAGGCGAAGAACTGCGGCGAGCGGAGGCCGGCGTCGCGGTGCAGCAGCAGCGACGTGCCCTTGGGGGCGTAGGCGTACTTGTGGGTGTCGACCGAGATGGACGTGACGCCCTCGACCGCGAAGGTCCACGGCGGCACCGCGCGCCCCAGCCGGGCGGCGTACGGCAGCACCCAGCCGCCGATGCAGGCGTCCACGTGGCAGCGCACCCCGCGGGCGGCGGCCGCCGCCGCGATCTCGCCGACCGGGTCCACCACGCCGTGCGCGTAGGACGGGGCGCTGGCCACGACCAGCACCGTGTCGTCGTCGATCGCCTCGGCCATCGCCCGCGCGTCGGCCCGGAAGTCGGGACCGACCGGCACCAGCACCGCCTCGACCCCGAAGTAGTGCGCCGCCTTGTGGAAGGCCGCGTGCGCGGTGGCCGGCAGGACCATCCGCGGACGTACGACGTCGGGGCGGCTGTCGCGAGCCCCCTGGACCGCCAGCAGGATCGACTCCGTGCCTCCCGCGGTCACCGTCCCACCGCGGACTCCGGGGCGTCGAGGAGGTCGCAGGCGAAGCCGACGAGCTCGTTCTCCATCCGGAGCAGGGACGGGAAGGCCGTGGGGTCGAGCGCGTTCGAGGCGGCATAGGCGGCGACGGCCTCGCGGGCGATGCGGTCGACCTCCGGGTCGCCGGAGTCGTAGACGTAGGCCAGCGTCCGCCCGCCGTGCACGGGCAGGTCGCCACGCTGCATCTCGGCCAGTCGCTCGATCGGGTCAGGCACGGACGGCTCCTTCCGCTGCCGCCACCTCGGCGGCGTCGAGGGTGTACTGCCGCAGCCACCGCAGGCTGAGCAGGGTCAGGACCGCCGGCAGCACCGAGAACCCGAGCGTGATGGCGGTGAGGGCCGAGTCCGGCTGGGTGATCTCGCGGCCCTCGCTCGAGAGGTAGCCGCCGAGGGCGAGCACGACCGCGAACAGGGCCGGTCCCAGGGCGAGGCCGAGGGTCTCCCCGGCCGTCCACACGCCGGTGTAGACGCCGGCCCGGTTCTCGCCGGTGCGGGCCGAGTCGACCGCCGCCGCGTCGGGCAGCATGGCCATCGGGAACACCTGGCACCCGGCGTAGCCCACCCCCACCAGCGCGGTCGCGGCGAACACGACGGCGGGCGGCGCGACCCGGGCGGTGCTCGCGAGCACCGCGCCCGCCGCCAGCACGAGCGAGGCGATGACGTAGCCCCGCTGCTTGCCGATGCGCGTGCCGAGCGAGGCCCACACGGTGTCAGCAGCAGGGCGGGGCCGACGAAGCACACGAAGAGGACGGTCGCGGCCCCGGACCGGTCCAGCACGTCGCCGGCGAGGTAGTCCACCCCCGCCAGCATGCAGCCGGTGGCGAGGGCCTGCAGGACGAACGTGGTCAGCAGCACGCGGAAGTCACGCGCCTGCCCCACGACCCGTAGCTGCTCGCGGAGCGTGCCCGCGCCGGCGGCGACCGCGCCGATCGGGGCCCTCCGGGTGCCCCACCAGGCGCTCGCGACCCCGACGGCGATCAGCACGGACATGACCACGCCCATCACCCGGTAGCCGTCGCGGCCGCCGACCTCGTCGCGGATCAGCGGCGCGGTCGCGCCCGCGAGCATGATCGTGAAGGCCAGGATCGCCACCCGCCACGTCATCAGGCGGGTCCGCTCGTCGTACGACGTGGTGATCTCCGCGGGCATCGCGACGTAGGGCACCTGGAAGAACGCGTACGCCGACGCGGCGAGCACGAAGAAGAGCAGGACCCAGCCCGCCTCGAGCAGCGAGCTCCGCAGGTCGGGGGCGGCGAAGATGAGCGCGAACGCCCCGGCGAGCATGAGCCCCGCCCGGATCAGCCACGGCCGTCGGGGACCGGCCGGGTCGACGGTCCGGTCGCTCACCCGACCGGCGACCGGGTTGAGCACCACGTCCCACGCCTTCGGGAGGAAGACGATGACGCCCGCCCACAGCGCGGCGATCCCCAGCTCGTCGGTGAGGTAGGGGAGCAGCATCAGGCCCGGCACGGTGCCGAACGCGCCCGTGGCCACCGACCCGCTGCCGTAGCCGATCCGGACGCCGCGCGGCAGCGTCGCGGGCCCGCCCGCCGGGACGGCCGAGGTCACCGCTGGCCCAGCGCCCGCGAGCCGGCCGACCCGTAGCGACGGGACGGGTTCGAGCCGATCGTGTCGGCGGACGCCTTCTTCGCCGGCGTCCTCGTGGCGGTGGCCTTCTTCACCGGGGCCTTCTTCACCGGGGCCTTCTTCGCAGGAGCCTTCGTGCCAGCCACCTTGCGCGCCGCAGCCGTGCGCGCGGCCTTCCTCCTCGCCGGGGCCTTCACGGGCGCCTTGCCCGACCACTCGTCGACCCACTCGTCGATGACGGTCCACGTCGTCCCGCGGGCCGCCCGGCCGGTCAGCATGCCGAGGTGCCCGCCGGGCACGACCTCGAAGCGCACCTGCGGCGCGCCGGTCAGCAGCGGGACCACCGCGCGTACGGCGGGCAGGGGCGCGATGCCGTCGGTGTTGCCGCCGAAGACGAGCGTCGGGACCGAGATCGCCGCCAGGTCGATCGTCCGGTCGCCGACCTGCATGGTGCCCCGCGCGAGGGCGTTGCCCTTGACGAAGCGGTGGTAGAGCTGGCCGAAGGTCCGACCCGGGTAGGCGAACATGTTGGCCCGGAAGCGGTCGACCGCCTCGAGCTGGGCGAGGTAGTCGGTGTCGTCGAGGTGGGTCAGCACCGCGAGTGGCTTGGTGACGACCTTCTGGGCGGACGCGGCGGTGAAGGCCCAGTTGACGAGCGGCTGGGGGATGCCGCCCAGGGCCCGGTAGGCACGGGTGATCGCTCCGCGGCCCTGCGTCAGGTTGAGCAGCGGGCGGACCGGCGCGACGAGTGGCACCTTGGTGACGTCGACGGGCGACCCGACCACGGTGATCGAGGCGATCGGCAGGTCCTGCCGGTCGGCGGCGACGAGCAGGGTGAAGATGCCACCGAGGCTCCACCCGACCAGGTGCACCCCGCGGCCGCCGGAGTGCTCGTGCACGGCCCGGACCGCCTCGGGCAGCACCTCGTCGACCCAGTGCTCCATGCCGAGGGACCGGTTGCGGAAGGAGACCTGCCCGTACTCGAGCAGGTAGGTCGGCCGACCCCCGGCGACCAGGTGCTCGACCAGCGAGCAGCCGCGGCGCAGGTCGAAGCACAGCGCAGGCGCGGCCAGCGGTGTGACCAGCAGGACCGGGTCGCCCGTCTCGGGGACGTCCTTGGCCGGTCGGTAGTGGTAGACCTCGCGCAGCTCCCCGTCGCTGATCAACGTGCGGGGCATCGGGCGCAGGTCGGCCAGCCCGCCGTAGAGCAGGGTGTGCGCCACGTTACCGGCCGCGGCGACGACCTGCTCGGGCTTGGGGATGAGGTCCATGGAAGAAATCTACGGCCCGGGTGCATCCACCGGGCGCCCTCGGCCGGAGAAGGCGGTGACGGGCGCCACCGGGCGCCCCTGATGGAAGGACTTCTCATGGCACGTCGCGTACCCGCCATCCTCGCCGCCTCGGCCCTCGCCCTCGGCACGATGGCCACAGCACCCGCCGCGTCCGCTGCCCCCGCGGCCAAGCCCGGCAACACCAGCCTCGCCGAGGTGCTCACCTCGGACGGCAACACGTTCGACAAGAACAAGAACGACTTCGACATCGTCACCGAGGCCGCTCTCGCGGTCATCGGCGCCAAGCCGGACTCCCCGGTGGCCCTGCTGGCTGACGGCAAGACCCGGCTCACCGTCTTCGCCCCCACCGACCAGGCCTTCCGTCTCCTGGCCGAGGACCTCACCGGCCAGACCATCAGGAGCGAGAAGAAGCTGTTCAACGCGCTGGTGGAGCTCGCCGGGGTCGACACGATCGAGACCATCCTGCTCTACCACGTCGTGCCCGGTGCCACGCTCACCAGCGGCAAGGTGCTCAAGGCCGACGGGGCCAAGCTCGACACCGCGGCCGGCAAGACGGTCAGGGTCAAGGTCAAGATGCGCGAGCACCGTGCGCCGGTGGTCACGCTGCGCGACAAGGACCGCAACGACCGCAACGCCCGCGCGATCATCGCGGCCCTCGACATCAACAAGGGCAACAAGCAGATCGCGCACGCGGTCGACCGCGTCCTGCGCCCGATCGACCTCTGATCACAGACGGCGACGCGAAGCCTGACGGGCGGGGAGCGGCGATGACCATCATCCCGTTCCCCGCCCGCTCGCCCCGCCGGTACGGTGACCTCGTGGTGACCCAGGCGATGTCGCTCGAGGACGAGCAGGACGATGCTGTCCGCGCGCTCGCCGCTCGGCTGGTCTCCGGCGACGAGAGCGCCCTCGAGGAGATCTACGACCGGTGGTCCGCCCTCGTCCACACCTACGCGCTCCGCGCCCTCCACGACCGGCACGACGCAGAGGACGTGACCCAGCAGGTGTTCGTCGCGGCGTGGCGCAGTCGCCACACGCTGACCCCGACCCCCACGGCCCTGCCCGCCTGGCTGCTGGGCATCGCACGCCACAAGGTGTCCGACGCGCGGGCGGCGCGGGCTCGCGACGCCGACCGGGTTGCCGCCGTCGTCTCCCTGCCGGGGGTCCACGACGGCTCCGACCCGTCCGTCGACGACGAGGCCGCCGAACGGCTGGTGGTGCGGCAGGCCGTCGACGAGCTGCCGGACCCGCGCCGCACCATCATGCTGCTCGCCTTCTGGGAGGAGCGCAGCCATGCCGAGATCGCCGAGACCGTGGGCCTGCCGCTCGGCACCGTCAAGAGCCACGTCCGCCGTGGCCTGATCAAGCTGCACCAGCAGCTCGAGGGGGTGCGCCATGAGTCACGCTGATCCCGACCAGCTGGCCGGGCTCGCCCTCGACCCCACCGACGGCCCCGACGACGTCCGGGAGCACGCCGCCACGTGCCCCGAGTGCGCCGGGATGGTGGCCGCACTCATGGGCGTACGCCGCCGCGCAGGGGCCGACCCGCTCGTCGCCCCGCCCGCGCGGGTCCGCGCACAGGTGCTGGCCGAGGTCCGCGCCGGCGCCCCCCCGGCGCCCGTCGCCCTGCCCGTGCGCGACGAGCAGCCGCCGCGTCGCGGGGTCCCGCTCTGGCTCGCCTCCGTGGCCGCGGCCCTGGCCCTGCTCGCCGGGGTGGGCCTGGGGCGGTGGGGCGCTGACGGGACCGAGGCTCCCGAGGCGGTCCCGGATCCTGCCGACACCGGCACCGTGGTGGCCGCCGCCACGCTCACCGCGCTCGACAGCGACGCCGGCCGCGGCGAGGCCAGTGCCGTTCAGTCCGAGGACACCTTCTCCATCCGGGTCAGTGCCAGCGAGCTCGGCGACGAGCCGGGCCTGCACGAGGTGTGGCTCATCAACGTCGACGGGGTCCGGATGATCTCCATCGGCATCCTCGCCTCGGGCGACGAGGGCGAGTTCGCGGTCCCGATGGAGCTCATCGACGAGGGCTACCGCATCGTCGACATCTCGGTCGAGCCCGACGACGGCGACCCCACCCACTCCGGCGTGAGCCTGGCCCGCGGCGAGCTCGCCTGAGCCTGCGTCCCGGTCCGCAGGGGTGGGCTCCCTCGACATGACGGCGCGGTGCGGCTAGGAACGTCTCCATGAGGTGGAGGTACGCGATCCTGGGCGGCACCGCGGCCGCGGCTGCCGCGACGACGGTCCACGACCTGGTGCAGCGCAAGCACGCGATCCTGCGGAACTTCCCCGTCGTGGGCCACGGCCGGTTCCTCGTGGAGAAGTTCGGGCCCGAGCTGCGCCAGTACATCGTCACCAGCAACGACGAGGAGCGCCCGTTCAGCCGCGACCAGCGCCGCTGGGTCTATGCCAGCTCCAAGCTCGAGAACAACTACTTCGGCTTCGGCACCGACAACGACGTGGAGCGCATCGAGGGCTACCCGATCATCAAGCACCGCACCTTCGCCGGCCCGGGGGCGGCGACGAAGCCCCACGCGCAGGAGGAGATCGCCCTGCCCGCCGCCAAGGTGATGGGAGCGGCCCGCGGACGTACGCACGCCTTCCGCCCCGCGTCGGTGGTCAACATCTCCGGCATGAGCTTCGGCTCGCTGTCGGGCAAGGCCATCGAGGCGCTCAACAAGGGCGCCGCAATGGTCGACTGCCTGCAGAACACCGGCGAGGGCGCGCTCTCGCCGCACCACCGCCACGGCGGGGACATCGTCTTCCAGATCGGCACGTCCTACTTCGGCTGCCGGGACGAGCAGGGTCGCTTCGACCTGGCCCGCCTCGTCGACCTCGTGGCGTCCGCGCCCGTCCGCGCGATCGAGATCAAGCTCAGCCAGGGGGCCAAGCCCGGCCTCGGCGGCATGCTGCCGGGGGAGAAGGTGAGCCGGGAGATCGCCGAGATCCGCGGCATCCCGGAGGGCAAGGACTGCGCGTCGCCGAGCCGGCACGCGGTCTTCTCCGACGTCGACTCGATGCTCGACTTCGTCGAGACGGTCGCGCAGGCGACGGGCCTGCCCGTCGGCGTCAAGTCGGCCGTCGGCAACCTGACCATGTGGGACGAGCTGGCCGAGGAGATGTCACGCGACGGACGCGGCGTCGACTTCGTCAACATCGACGGCGGCGAGGGCGGCACCGGTGCCGCGCCGATGATCTTCGCCGACTCGGTCGCCTATCCCTTCCGCATCGGGTTCGCCGAGGTCTACCGCCGGTTCGCGGCGGCCGGCCTGACCGACGACGTCGTGTTCATCGGCGCCGGCAAGCTCGGCATCCCGGAGAACGCGATCGTGGCGTTCGCGCTCGGTGCCGACATGGTCAACGTCGGCCGCGAGGCGATGATGGCCATCGGCTGCATCCAGGCGCAGAAGTGCCACACCGACCACTGCCCGGTCGGATTGGCCACCCAGAACCCTCGCTACACCCGCGGGCTCGACGTCAGCCTCAAGAGCGTGCGGGCCGCCAACTACGTCCGGTCGCTGCGCCGCGACCTGCTCAAGGTCTCCGAGGCCGTCGGCGTGGTCCACCCCGGCCTCATCGCCCCGGGTGACATCGACCTCCTCGACGGCACGCGGTCGGCCGTCGGCCTCGCGCAGACGTACGGCTACGACCCGTCCTGGCGCCGGCTCGGTCCGGGACTGGTCACGGACATCGAGGCGATCATGACGGCGCAGCACGCCACCCACGGGGCGGTCGCCGGCACCAGCGAGCGGGCGTAGGCTCGCCTCGGGTCAGCGGGCCCGCGACTGGCGCACGGTCTTGTCGTGGTGCTCGGGCAGGGCCTCGAGCTCGTCGAGGAAGTCGGCGGCCCACTTGGACACGTCGTTGGCGACGACCGTCTTGCGCATCGCCCGCATCCGCCGCGCGGTCTCCTTGCCGTCGGCGGCGAAGGCCTCGAGGAGTGCGGACTTCATGCCGTCGATGTCGTAGGGGTTGACCAGCCAGGCCTGGCGCAGCTCCTGCGCCGCGCCGGCGAACTCCGAGAGCACGAGCGCGCCGTCGTCCTCGAAGCGACAGGCGACGTACTCCTTGGCGACGAGGTTCATCCCGTCCCGGAACGGCGTCACGACCATCACGTCGGCCGCTCGGTAGAGGGCGGCCATCTCCTCGCGGGGGTAGGAGGAGTGCATGTAGGAGATGGCCGGACGTCCGATGCGGCCGTGGTCGCCGTTGATCCGGCCGACCAGGAGCTCGATCTCGTCACGGAGGATGCGGTACTGCTCGACGCGCTCGCGCGAGGGAGTGGCGACCTGGACGAACACTGCGTCCTCGACGTCGAGCTCTCCGTCGCGGACCAGCTCGCCGAAGGCGCGCAGGCGCGAGTGGATGCCCTTGGTGTAGTCGAGGCGGTCGACGCCGAGGAAGATCCGTCGCGGGTTGCCCAGCGCGTCGCGGATCTCGGCGGCGCGCTTCTCCACGCCCTCGGACCGGGCGAGCTCCTCGAACCCCGCGGTGTCGATCGAGATCGGGAACGCGGTCGCCTTCACCGGGCGGCCGTCGGGGAGGTAGATGGTGTCGCGGTGGGTCTTGTGGCCCACCCGGCTGCGCACGAGGCGTACGAAGTTGGCGGCCGCGCCGGGCAGCTGGAAGCCGATCAGGTCCGCGCCCAGCAGGCCCTCGAGGATCTGCCGGCGCCACGGCAGCTGGGAGAACAGCTCGGCCGGCGGGAACGGGATGTGGAGGTAGAAGCCGATGCGCAGGTCGGGGCGCTGGGTGCGCAGCATCTGGGGCACGAGCTGGAGCTGGTAGTCCTGGACCCAGACCGTCGCGCCCTCGGCGGCGACCTCCGCGGCCCGGTCCGCGAAGCGCTGGTTGACCGCGACGTAGGAGTCCCACCACTCCCGGTGGAACTCCGGCTTGGCGATCACGTCGTGATAGAGCGGCCAGAGCGTGCCGTTGGAGAAGCCCTCGTAGAACTCCTCCACCTCCTGCGCGCTCAGCGCCACCGGGACCAGCGAGAGCCCGTCCTCCACGAACGGCTCGAAGGCCTCGTCGTCCGCCGATCCCGGCCAGCCGATCCACGCCCCGTCATTGGCGCGCAGCACCGGCTCGAGGGCGGTCACCAGCCCGCCGGGGGAGGTGCGCCACGACGCGGAGCCGTCGGGCCCGATCACGCGGTCCACGGGCAGTCGGTTGGCCACGATGACGAGGTCTGCCTGCGGGGTGGGGCTCACGTCGCCACCCTATCGACGGCGGAGGACGCACATATCACCCCGGAGTGTCCCCCGCGCTGCTCGCAGGAGCGCCGCGGGTTTGTCCAGACGACTCGCCGGAGGCGAATGACATCGTTGTGGTTCGTCACCTAGACTGAGCGCAGTCCACCCGGCCACGGGTGGTCGTGGGGTCGAGGAGGAACAACACGCATGGACGCAGCGAAGCACATTCCGACCGAGCAGGAGACTGCTGCCGGGCTGAGCCAGCGCGACCGCGACATCCTCGAGTTCGAGCGTCACTGGTGGAAGTACGCGGGCGCCAAGGAGCAGGCCGTCCGCGAGAAGTTCGACATGTCCTCGACCCGCTACTACCAGGTCCTCAACGCCCTCATCGACCGCCCGGAGGCCCTCGAGGCCGACCCGCTCCTCGTCCGTCGCCTCCGGCGGCTCCGCGCGTCCCGCCAGCGGCAGCGCTCCGCCCGCCGCCTCGGCTTCGAGATCTGACAGCCGGACCCGATCCAGCGCGACCCGCCCACTCACGATTGGTCACCTTCCCCATGGCCTTCCTCTTGGACCTCTTCCCCAGTCCCGGCTGCTCGCCGCGCCGCCGACCTCGCGACGAGCGGGGCGTGGCGTTCCCGTCCCCGCTCGTGATGCTGTCGGTCCTCGCGGTCGCGATGGCCTCGATCACCTTCATCGCCACCCGCGACCAGGCGCCGACCGAGCGGCGGGTCGACACCGCGACGATCGCCAGCGCCGAGAAGTCGCCGTCCGTCGAGCCGGAGCCGACGCCGACCGAGACCGCCAAGCCCGAGCCCCGGGTCAAGCGCGGTGAGGTCTACGTCGAGGTCTACAACAACTCCGGGATCAAGGGCCTCGCGGCCGCCACGGCCGCCCGCGCCACCGGCGTCGGCTGGTCGGTCGTGGGCGAGGACAACTGGCAGGGCCTGATCCCGACCAGCACCGTCTACTTCCCGCCGCGGCTCAAGGCTGCCGGCAAGCAGCTCGCCCTCGACCTCGGCATCAAGCGCACGGCGCCCGCCGTGGGCGTGATGAAGCGCGATCGTCTCACCGTCATCCTCACGGCCGACGCCCCGCGCTGACCCGCCGAGCTGTTCCACCTCGGATGGCGGGACGGTGCGACGCCCGCGCGCGTCGCATGGTTGGGTGGAGTCCATGGAGTTCACCTCCGACGACGCGCGTGCCCACTACGACGCCGTACGCGACGTCCTCCACGGCGCGGTCGTCGGGCTCGACTTCGACGGCACGCTCTCGCCGGTGGTCGACGACCCGGAGGCCGCCCGCCTGCACCCCGGTGCGCCGGGCGCGTTGCTCGAGCTCGCCGAGGCGGTCCGCGCGGTCGCGGTGATCACCGGACGGCCGGCGCGCCAGGCCATTGCGATGGGCGACCTCGACGCGCTCGGCAACGCCATGCTCGACCGTGGGGCAGAGCTGTTCGTCTTCGGCCAGTACGGCAACGAGCGCTGGTCGGCCACGGAGCAGCGGATCCGGTCGCCGCGCCCACCGGCCGGCCTCGCGACCTTCGAGCGCGAGCTGCCCAGGGTGCTGCGCGGCGCGGGTGCGGCCGACGCCTACATCGAGGAGAAGGGGCTGGCCGTCGCGGTCCACACCCGCCGGATGGAGGACCCGGCCGGTGCCTTCGACCGGCTCGTCAAGCCCGTCGCCGCCCTGGCGGAGCGCCACCACCTCACGATCGAGCCCGGGCGCAACGTCATCGAGATCCGCTCGGGAGACATGCACAAGGGGCAGGCGGTGCGCACGTTCGTGGCCGAGCAGGAGGCCACGGCCGTCGTCTTCGGCGGTGACGACCTCGGCGACGTGGAGGCCTTCGAGGCCGTCCGCTCCCTGCGCGCCGGAGGGCTGCCCGGGCTCGTCGTCTGCTCGGCGTCGCACGAGCAGCCCGACCTCGTCGGCCTGGCCGACGTTGTCGTCGACGGTCCCGCCGGGGTTGTCGACCTGCTCGGCACGCTCGCGCGCCGCCGCTGACCGCACCCGCCCGCGCGTACCCCCGCCCGGTGCGACCACATCGTGGACTCGATGTGCGCATCGTGAGACGCCGCGCCTAGGCTGGGCGTGCTCATCACGAGGGACTGAGGGAACGGCCCGTAGAAGTCCCGGCAACCACCCGTGAGCCTCCTGTCCGGAATCGTCCGGCAGTCACGGGAGCAGGTGCCAAATCCGGCCCACGCGAGATCCGCGGGGGACAGATGAGAAGGAGGACTTCATGAGCACCCTGCTGGACGAGACCGCGAGCACGACGACCCCGCGCAAGGGCCTGCGGGAGGGCGCCTTCGGCAACGCCCGCGCCCTGGCCTGCCGCGAGTGCGGCCACGAGGTCGAGCTCGGCCCGTCGTACGCCTGTCCGGAGTGTTTCGGGCCACTGGAGGTGGCCTACGACTTCCCGACGGTGACGGCCGCGGAGATCGCCGCCGGTCCCCGCAACATCTGGCGCTACAAGGCGTTGCTGCCGGTGCCGACCGACATCGAGCAGAGCCCGAACACCGAGCCCGGCTTCACCCGGCTGCTCGAGGCGAAGAACCTCGCCCGTGAGCTGGGCATCGACAAGCTCTGGGTCAAGGACGACTCGACCAACCCCACCAACTCCTTCAAGGACCGCGTGGTCGCCTGCGCCCTGAGCGCCGCCCGCGAGCTCGACGCGAAGGTCTTCGCCTGCCCCTCCACCGGCAACCTGGCCAACGCCGTCGCCGCGGCCGGGGCCCGCGCCGGGATCCCCACGGTGGTGTTCATCCCGAGCAACCTGGAGACGCCGAAGAAGGTCAACTCGGCGGTGTTCACCGAGAAGCTCGTCGCGGTCGACGGCAACTACGACGACGTCAACAAGCTCGCCTCGGAGATCGCCGGCGAGGAGGAGGGCTGGGCGTTCGTCAACGTCAACGTGCGTCCCTTCTACGCCGAGGGCTCCAAGACCCTGGGCTACGAGATCGCCGAGCAGCTCGGCTGGCGCCTGCCCGACCAGATCGTCATCCCCGTCGCCTCGGGCTCCCAGCTGACCAAGGTCGACAAGGCGTTCCAGGAGCTCATCACGCTCGGCCTCGTCGAGGACAAGCCCTACCGGGTCTTCGGTGCCCAGGCGACCGGCTGCTCGCCGGTCTCGGTGGCCTACAAGGCAGAGACCGACGCGATCCGGCCGGTCAAGCCGGACACCATCGCCAAGAGCCTCGCGATCGGCAACCCCGCGGACGGCATCTACGTCCTCGACATCTGCCGCCGCACCGGAGGGGCGGTCGAGGACATCTCCGACGACGAGGTCCGCGACGCCATCGTGCTGCTGGCGCGCACCGAGGGCATCTTCACCGAGACCGCCGGTGGCACCACAGTCGGTGTGCTCAAGAAGCTCGTCGAGACCGGCCAGCTCGACACCTCCCTCGAGACCGTGGTCATCAACACCGGCCACGGCCTCAAGACCCTCGACTCGGTGTCCGACCGCGTCGGTCCCGCCGCCACCATCGCCCCGTCCTATGACGCCTTCGTGGCGTCAGGCATCCTCTGAGAGGGAAGATCCACACATGAGCGTCTCGGTCCGGATCCCGACCATCCTGCGCACCTACACCGGCGGCGAGTCCGAGGTGAGCGCCGAGGGCGACACCCTCGCCGCCGTCCTCGACGACCTCGACGCCAGCTACGCCGGCATCAAGGGCCGGATCCTCGACGAGGCCGGCCAGCTGCGACGGTTCGTCAACGTCTACGTCGGCAACGACGACGTGCGCTTCCTCGACGACCTCGCGACCGCCACGCCCGACGGTGTGCAGATCTCGGTGATCCCGGCGGTCGCCGGGGGCTGATCCGTCAGGGCGCGCGTACGTCGACCACGGCTGCGTTGCCGCACCCGTCGATGCGCAGCTCGGCCACGGCGCCGTCGCGCAGCAGGTCCTCGGTCTCGCGTGCCTCCTCCTGCGGGAGGAACCAGCTCTCGATGCCGCATCGGATCTGCCACGAGCGGTCGTCGCAGGCGAGGTAGGGGCCGTCCACGGGGCGTTCGCGCGACCACTCGGACGCCGTCCACACGCCGTCCGCCTCGACCAGGGTGACGTAGACGTCGCCGGACTCGCCGTCGTCCAGGGCGCCAAGCCCCGGCTCGACGAAGGACTGCGAGTCGTCGTGGCGCAGGCCGGGGTAGTCCAGGGCTACGTACGCCCCCCGGAACGGGTCGATCGGGTCGACGGGCGCGACCCGCACGAGGTAGGTGTCGCCCGCGAGCCGGGCGGAGAGCTGCGGGGCGACGCCCAGCCCGACGAGGACGAGCTGGCTCACGGCGATGACGCCGGTGGTCACGGTGCGGTTCATCGGTCGGTTCCCTTCGGGGATGCGGAGCCAGTGGCAGGGTCGGAGTCGAGCGCCGAGGCGAGCTCGCGGCGCGCGCGGTCGAACAGGAAGCCGGTGCCGAGGAACACGGTGCCGAGCACCACGAACAGCCAGGCGCCGGTGACGATCGGCGCGAAGACCGCGAAGCTCTGGAAGGTCGTGAAGACCACGAGCCCGACCATCGCCATCCAGGTGAGGGGCGGGTGGTCACGCACGGTGCCCAGGGCGACCAGCGCGACGGCGAGGACGACGTAGGCGAGGACCGAGACCGCCGCGTGGGCCCAGTCGCCGGCATCGATGTCGGAGGTGTCGGTCCCGGTCGTCCAGAGGCCGAGGAGGGTGGCGGCGACCAGCACGACGGCCGCGCCCAGCGGCTCGAGGATGCGCGTGCCGGGCCTGGTGAGGGCCGCGGCGACGGCGGCGGCAGCGGCGACGCCCAGCGCGCCGAGCAGCCAGCCCGACCAGGTGATCCCGTCGCCGCCGATGTCCGGCACGGCCGCGACGAACATCGCGAGGAGCGCCATGCCGCCGGCGACGGTGCGCCAGGTCCAGGCGAAGGCGTCGATCCACCGGTCGTGGAGCACGGCGAGCGCAGCGGCCAGGACCGACGCCGCGCCCATCAGCACCACCACGCTGAGTCCGTCCTGCGAGTCCCACATGGGCTGCATGAACCACCAGGCGACACCCGTGACGACGCCCACGGCGAACGGCATGTACGCCCGGGTCAGGTAGGCGTGCACGAGGGCGCCGGCGGCCCAGAGGCCGACCAGGCGGGGCTCGTACGCCGGCACCTGCAGCGACTGGGCGGCCTGGAACACGACGGCGCCGGCACCGAGGGCGGCGAGGAGGCGTACGGCTCCGACGAGCGGGGCGGACGCGCGGCGCGCGGCGAGCACCTCGCCGCCGACGAGGAACGCGAGCCACAGGGCCGCGATCGCGGCGAAGCGGGTGACGGGCGACAGCTGGTCGAGGTTGGCGGCGACGAGCCAGATGAGGCCGACGCCGACGAACCCGGCGCCGAGGTAGAGGAAGACGCGGCCGATGCTGGTGCGGGTGTGCTGCTCGGCGGGGTAGCGGGACGAGACGCGCGTCGAGATGCGGGTCGCCTGCTCGTCGCTGATGATGCCCTGCGAGGTCCAGTCGGCGAGCTCGGCACGCAACCAGTCGAGCTGGCGCGGGGTGACGGGGCGGGTGGCGAGGGACGTGCCCCGGGCAGAGGTGTCGGTCATCGCGGGGTCCCCTCGAGGTTGTCGGGGGAGCGCAGCGGAGGAGAACAACGTCGTGGGGTGCTCATGCTTCTAGCGTTCTCCTGCCGGGCCGGCTTGTCCTGAGTACATCGACCCATCTGTGCCGTGCCGTTGGGCCACGCGTCGCGCCCGGTTGCGCAGGCGTTCAGGTCGCTGTGGTCTACAGGTGGGGTGGCGAGCAAGCACCTGACCCGGGCCGGCGTCGCGCTGGCCGTCCTCGGCATCGTCGCGGGAGGCACGGCGTACGGCGCACACGAGCTGCTGCACCGCCAGGCCGCACAGGCGCGGCGCCGGATCGGCAAGCCGCTCGGCGAGGACCCCCCGCCAGCTGACCGGCACTGGAAGAAGAAGTACGGCGCGCCGGTCGACCTGCTCCTCCTCGGCGACTCCGTCGCGGCCGGGCTCGGGGCGGAGAAGCCGAAGCACACGCTGGGCGGGCGGCTCGCCCGCGGGATCGCCGTCGGCGCCGAGCGCTCGGTGCGGCTGCGGACGGCGGCGGTCGTCGGCTCCGAGAGCAGCGTGCTCGCCGCGCAGCTGGCCTCCCTGCCCCCGGCGTACCGCCCGGACGTGGCGGTGATCGTCGTCGGTGGCAACGACGTGACCCACCGGGTGCCCGTCGCGGAGTCCGTACGCCACCTCGCCGAGGCGATCGACCACCTGCGCGCGCGAGGGCGGAGGTGGTGGTCGGCACGTGCCCCGACCTCGGTGCGCTGCGCCCGGTGCCGCAGCCCCTGCGTGCCCTGGGGT
Source organism: Nocardioides eburneiflavus (assembly GCF_004785795.1). Lineage (NCBI taxonomy): Bacteria > Bacillati > Actinomycetota > Actinomycetes > Propionibacteriales > Nocardioidaceae > Nocardioides > Nocardioides eburneiflavus. Next base: position 8,960 of record NZ_SRRO01000002.1, on the reverse strand, counting down.
CGCGGGCGTCCCGCCAGCTCGCGGACGCCCAGCGTGCGGTCGCGCTGGAGCGCGGGGCGCGCGTGGTCTCGCTCGGGACGTGGTCGGGCCGTTCTTCATCACCAACCCGACGAGATGTTCAGCCTGGACCGGTTCCATCCGAGCGCCCACGGCTACAAGCGCACCGCCAAGGCCATGCTGCCCTCGGTCCTCGCCGCCCTCGGCGTGGTGGAGGAGGTGCCGTTCGGGCACCACGCGCCGGGGTCCGCGGGTCAGGCTAGGGTTCCCGGGTGCGCACCACTGCTCGACGAGCCGGCCAGGCCGTCAAGAAGGCGGCCCGCAAGGCCGGCCGGATGCAGGCATCCTCGGGGGCCGAGGTCGTCGAGCCTCCCGCCGATCCCAGGGCCGAGCGTCGCCGGCGCCTGCTCGCGAGCAACCTGACCGAGCTCGCCATCGAGTTCCGCACCGACAAGTGGGGCGTCCACCGCTACACGCCCCACTACGAGCGCCACCTCGAGCACCTGCGCGGTGAGTCGTTCACCCTGCTCGAGCTCGGCATCGGCGGCTACAAGAAGCGCCGGAGGAGCGGTGCCTCGATGAAGATGTGGCGCTGGTTCTTCCCCAAGGCCCGCATCGTCGGCCTCGACATCGAGGACAAGACCTGGCTGACCCGGGGGCACATCCACGCCTACCACGGCGACCAGACCGACCCGGAGGTCCTCCGGCGGATCATCGACGAGCAGGGCGCGCCGCTGGTGGTCATCGACGACGGCAGCCACATCCCTGCCCATGTGCGCGAGTCGTTCAGGATCCTCTTCCCGCTGCTGCCCGACGGCGCGATCTACTGCATCGAGGACATCCAGACCTCCTACTGGCCGGCCTGGGCGGAGAGCTCGACCCGCGGGCACCGGGGACCTCGATGGACCTGGTGAAGGACCTCGTCGACGGCCTCAACCACGAGGAGTTCCTCCTCGAGGGCTACGAGCCGACCTACACCGACCAGTGGGTCCGTGCCGTCCACTGCTACCACAACCTCGTGATCATCGAGAAGGGCGACAACCGGGAGGGCAGCAACCGCGACGACGTCGCGCACGAGCTCTACGGCTCCTCGGAGCTCCCCGAGGGATGACGGTCCTCCGTCGCCGCGCGGAGGCGTACGCACGCCTGAACCGGCCTGTCTAGACAGGTCGGCAAACAAATCCCCACAACGTCGATAAGGGTGGCCTCACCCCCGCTAGGTTGCCCCTGTTCTGCCTGCGCTGGGGGGTGCGGGCAGGGCCGGTGATCCGACATCCGTGCCGGGTCACCGTCACAACCTTCGCGACGCCTCGAGGGCGTCGCACCTGCGGGAGGAAATAGTCATGCCCTTTTCACGCCCACGCGCGGAGCGCGGAGCGGCGGCTGTGGAGTTCGCACTCGTCGTGCCGCTCCTGCTGGCGATCGTGTTCTCGATCATCGACCTCGGGTTCGCGATCAACCGCTACACCGTGCTCAACAACGCCACCCGGGAGGGAGTGCGCGCCGCCAGCCTCAGCGCCAGCAGCAGCGAGGTCGACGCGGTCGTCAACGACTCGCTGGCCGACCTCGAGGGGACGGTGACGGTCCAGGTGTCCTGCGAGACTCCGCTGGGCGGCAACTGCGGGTCCTGGGACGCCGACCACACGACCGGCGGTGTCGCCGTGGTGACCGCGACCTACGAGCATGCGTGGCTGACGCCGATGGGCAAGGCGCTGTCCTCGAGCCTCACGCTGTCCAAGACCAGCAAGATGAGGATCGAGTGAGCGCGCTGCGGGCGCGCAGGAGCGGCGAGCCGGACGAGACCGGCGCGGTCGCGATCGTCGTCGCCCTCCTCGCCGTCGTGATGTTCGGCTGCGCCGCCCTCGCCGTGGACATCTCGTCCCTCGCCATGGAGCGCCAGCGACTCCACGACCACGTCGACTCCGCCGCGCACGCTGGAGCCTTCGAGCTGCCGGCGAGCGGCACCAGCGCCAAGACGTGGGCGGTCACCATGGCCAAGACCCAGGACGCCGGGATGACGCCGGACACTGAGCTCTTCTGCGTGGTCGCCTCGACGGGGGCCAGCAGGCAGGTCGCCTCGGGGCAGATCCCCGCGACGTGCGACCCGGGGACCTACTCCAGCTCACAGGTGCGGTGCAACACGAAGATCTGCTCGATCCCCGTGCCCCGTCACCGCCCGGTGCAACACCATCACGGTGAGCGACTCCAAGGTCGTCGACTTCGACTTCGCGCCGGTGATCGGGCGCGACGAGGGCTCGACCGGCTCGGTGTCGTCGTCGGCGTGCCGGGGCTCGTGCGGCGAGACCCTGCCCAACCCGATGGACATCGTCTTCATGGCCGACCGCACCACCAGCATGGCCGAGGACGACCGCGAGGACATGCAGGCCGCGATCATCGACAGCCTGGGGGTGATGGACCCGACCCTGCACTACGTCGCGTTCGGGGCGATGCACAAGAGCAAGGCCACCTCGTCGTGTGCCACGGCGGCCACGACCGCCTCGGACGGGCCCAAGGGCGGCAAGTGGATCGCGATCGACTTCAGCAACGACTACAAGGCCAACCGCGACGCGCCGATCAGCTCGAGCAGCAAGCTCGTCACGGGCGTCAGGTGCATGCCGAACGGTGCCGTGCCCGGCCTGTCCACCGGCAGCTACGGCACCCACCTCGCCTCGGCCCTCAAGGGGGCCTCGCGCTACCTGCTCGGCCTCGACCCCAACAACCTCGGGTCGTTGCCCAAGCGCCCGGGGACGGCGAAGAAGGTGCTGATCTTCGAGACCGACGGTCAGCCCGACGAGCTCCTCGAGGAGGGCAGCACGTCGATCACGAGCTCGGGCGACATCGGGGCCGGGCGCAACTCCTACGGCAACGGCAAGGGCAAGAAGGGCTGCGACAACCTGACCGCGGTGGCCGAGCAGGCCAAGGCGCGCGGCGTCACGTGCTGGTCATCGGCTTCGGTGACGCGCGGTCGGCGTCGTGCGAGAAGCCCGGCGGCCGTACGCCTCGCTCGCCCTGGGTGCGCGACTACCTGGCCGCTGCCGCCTCGCCGACGCCGTCCGGCACCCCGAGCAAGGCGGACAGTGACTGCTCGACCTCCGCCGAGCGCGTGGCCGAGAACAAGGACGGCGACTACTTCTACTGCGCCGCCAGCGGCACCGAGCTGGGGCCGATCTTCGCGACGGCGGTCAACGCCGTCACGGAGAGCATCAAGCTCATCCAGATGCCCTGACCGGGAGGGGCCGGGAGGGACCGCGGGAGGGGGGTGGAGCAGCGCCGACACGGGGCGGTCGCTGCTCCACCCCGGGTTCGTGGACGCGTTTGCACTCTCATGGTGCGAGTGCTAAACATGACGCTGGCACTCTCGTCATGAGAGTGACAACGACCCAGGTGACGCTGAGGTCCGCAGAAGCCGACGGGAATGGATCGCCGGCGGAGCGGATCGTCCGTCGCGGGCAGCCCGCCGGGAGTCGTACCCACAGAACTCACGTCGACAGGAATCGCGAAGAGTTATGCCGAAGCTGATTGCTTTCAACGAGGAGGCCCGCCGCGGCCTCGAGCGGGGTATGAACACCCTCGCCGACGCGGTCAAGGTCACCCTGGGCCCCAAGGGCCGCAACGTCGTGCTGGAGAAGAAGTGGGGCGCCCCCACGATCACCAACGACGGTGTCTCGATCGCCAAGGAGATCGAGCTGGAGGACCCCTACGAGAAGATCGGCGCCGAGCTGGTCAAGGAGGTCGCCAAGAAGACCGACGACGTCGCCGGTGACGGCACGACGACGGCCACTGTCCTGGCCCAGGCCATGTGCGCGAGGGTCTGCGCAACGTCGCGGCCGGCGCCAACCCGATGGGTCTCAAGCGCGGCATCGAGGCCGCCGTCGCCGCCGTGTCCGAGCAGCTGCTCAGCATGGCCAAGGACGTCGAGACCAAGAGCAGATCGCCTCCACCGCGTCGATCTCCGCCGCTGACACCACCGTCGGCGAGATCATCGCCGAGGCGATGGACAAGGTCGGCAAGGAAGGCGTCATCACCGTCGAGGAGTCCAACACCTTCGGGCTGGACCTCGAGCTGACCGAGGGCATGCGGTTCGACAAGGGCTACATCTCGGCCTACTTCGCCACCGACCTCCGAGCGCATGGAGGCCGTGCTGGAGGACCCCTACGTCCTCATCGCCAACTCCAAGGTGTCCGACGGTCAAGGACCTGCTGCCGCTGCTGGAGAAGGTCATGCAGTCCGGCAAGCCGCTGCTGATCATCGCCGAGGACGTCGACGGCGAGGCGTTGTCGACCCTGGTCGTCAACAAGATCAAGGGCACCTTCCGCTCCGTGGCCGTCAAGGCCCCGGGCTTCGGTGACCGCCGCAAGGCCATGCTGCAGGACATCGCGATCCTCACCGGTGGCCAGGTGATCTCCGAGGAGGTCGGCCTCAAGCTCGACACCGCCGGTCTCGAGCTGCTCGGCCAGGCGCGCAAGGTCGTCATCACCAAGGACGAGACCACCATCGTCGAGGTGCCGGCGACCAGGGCCAGATCGAGGGCCGGGTCAACCAGATCCGCGCCGAGATCGAGAAGTCGGACTCCGACTACGACCGCGAGAAGCTCCAGGAGCGCCTCGCCAAGCTGGCCGGCGGCGTGGCCGTCATCAAGGTCGGCGCGGCCACCGAGGTCGAGCTCAAGGAGCGCAAGCACCGCATCGAGGACGCCGTCCGCAACGCCAAGGCAGCGGTCGAGGAGGGCATCGTCGCCGGCGGTGGCGTGGCGCTCGTCCAGGCTGCGGCCACCGCGTTCGACAAGCTGGACCTGGTTGGCGACGAGGCCACCGGCGCCAACATCGTGCGCGTCGCCACCTCGGCCCCGCTCAAGCAGATCGCCATCAACGCCGGCCTCGAGGGCGGCGTCGTGTCGGAGAAGGTCGCCAACCTGGAGCCGGCCACGGCCTCGACGCCGCGACCGGTGAGTACGTCGACATGATCGCCGAGGGCATCATCGACCCGGCGAAGGTCACCCGCTCGGCGCTGCAGAACGCTGCGTCGATCGCCGCGCTGTTCCTCACCACCGAGGCCGTCGTGGCCGACAAGCCCGAGAAGGCGCCGGCCATGCCCGGCGGCGACATGGGCGGCATGGGCGGCATGGACTTCTGATCGGCCAGCCGGGCGCGCTTGCGCGACCGGATCGTCCACGCCCCACACAGCACCACCAGCAGGGTCCCCGCTCCGGCGGGGCCTGCTGCATGTCGGGGCGATGGGGGAGGCGTACGGTCCGGGCCGCCGCGCGTGCGGCGGGGTCTGGTCCCTGGATCGCGCGTACGAGGGCCACGACCGCCGCACGTGCGCGCGTCGCGCCCGCGGACCCACTGGTAGGAATGCCGCATGCGCCTTCCCGTTCCCGGCCCCCGTGACGTGCTGTCCGCCCTCGAGCGAGGCGGTGACCAGGTCGAGGCCCTGCTCGGTGCGGTCCCGCGGGCACTGGCGCTGCTCGACGACGCCGAGCGGCTCCTCGTCCGTGCCTCGGCCGCGATCGAGCGGGTCCGCGAGGTCACCGAGGCGGCCAACGTCGTCGTCGTACGGGCCGCGGCGTCGTGGACGACGCAGGCGTCCAGATGGTCGCGTCACCCACCTGGTCGACGAGCTCGAGCCGTCCTGCTCCGGCTGCAGCCGACGCTCGAGACCCTGGCCGACACGACGCACCCCGACGAGGTGAAGGCGCTCGTCCGGCTCGTCGACCACCTGCCCGAGCTGACCGCGCGGGTGGAGGGCGACGTGATCCCCGTGCTCACGACGCTTGGCACGGTGGCGCCCGACATGCACGACCTCCTGACCGTGGCGCGCGAGCTCAACGACATGCTCGCCAAGATCCCGGGGATGGGCGCATCAAGCGCCGCGTCGACGAGGAGGAGGGCGAGGACCTCACCGAGGAGACGGTGAAGTGAGGGGGGTCGAGCAGCGGAACCCGCCCAGTGCCCCACCCGTCCCACTGATGGACGACCCGGGCACCACCTGCCCGACGCACGCCGACTGACGAAGGGACGCCAGCCATGAGCCGACACGAGAGCCGATTCCGCACCTCCCGCCTGCTCCCGGGCCTCGCAGCAGTCGTCGCCCTCGCGGTCTCCGGCTGTGGATCGGCCGAGGACACGGCGCCGCCGACCCTGCCGCCAGCGACACCTCGAGCCCGTCGGGCGACGAGACCCTCGCCCTGACCGCCGACGGGTCGGCGACCGCCAAGTGCGCGATGCCGTCCGCGGAGATCCTCGCCACCTTCGACACCGCCTTCGAGGGCACGGTGACGTCGATCGACGACGGCACCGTCACCCTCGAGGTCGATCGCTGGTACGCCGGCGACGAGGCCTCGACGGTGACCGTCGAGGCGCCGAGCAAGGCCCTCGAGGACCTCCTGATGGCCGTCGACTTCCAGGAGGGCCGGACCTACCTGGTCAGCGCCGACGACGAACGCGTCACCCTGTGCGGGTTCACCGCCGAGACGTCGCCCGAGCTCGAGGCGCTGTACGCGGAGGCGTACGAGCAGTGACCTCCGTCGTCGGCCTCTCCTGGCCGCGGGCGCGGGCGAGAGGTTCGGCGGCCCCAAGGCCCTGGCGCGCGATGCCGACGGGACCTCGTGGCTGCTGCGGTCGGTGCACGCCCTGCGACCGTGCGCGGAGATCGTGGTGGTGCTGGGCGCCGAGGCCGCCCGGGCGTCCGCGCTGCTGCCGATGTCGGTCTCGCGCATTCGCTGCGACGACTGGGCCGAGGGGATGGGTGCCTCGCTGCGCTCGGGGCTCGAGGCGATCGCGTACACGGACCACGACGCCGTGCTCGTCTCCCTGGTCGACCTCCCCGACGTCGGCGGTGCCGTCGTGGCCCGGGTGCTCGACGCGGACCACGGACGGGCGACCCTCGCGCGGGCGGCGTACGACGGGGTGCCGGGGCACCCCGTGCTCCTCGGGCGCGACCACTGGGCGGTGTCGTCGAGACCGCGACCGGTGACCGCGGAGCCCGTGACTACCTCGCCCCACGACGTCGAGCTGGTCGAGTGCGGTGACCTCGCGACCGGAGCCGACATCGACCACCGGTGACCGCCTGGGTCGAGGTGGCCGGTCCAACGTGCGACCAACGTGCCGGGTCGTAGCCTGACGACATGCAAGGCATGGACTCCGCAGACGACGTGCCACCCGGCTGGGGCGACCGGTTACCTCGCCGACGACGAGCTGGCCACGGTCGTGTTCCTGGCGTCGCGGATGCAGCGCCCGCTGCTCCTCGAGGGCGAGCCCGGCACCGGCAAGACCGCGCTGGCCGAGGCGCTGGCGCAGCCTCGACCTGCCGCTCGTACGGCTCCAGTGCTACGAGGGATCGATGCCAGCCAGGCGCTCTACGACTGGGACTTCCCTCGCCAGATCCTGCACCTCAGGGCGCTCGAGGCGGCCGGGAGGTCGACTCCGACGAGGCCGAGAAGAGCCTGTACGACGAGCGCTTCCTGCTCTCGCGCCCGGTCCTCGCCGCGCTGCGGCAGGCACCGGCCGTGCTGCTGGTCGACGAGGTCGACCGCGCCGACGACGAGTTCGAGGCGTTCCTGCTGGAGGTGTTGTCGACCTGGCAGGTGACGATCCCTGAGTTCGGCACGGTCACCGCGCCGGAGCCGCCGCTGGTCGTGCTCACCTCCAACCGCACGCGCGAGCTGCACGACGCGCTCAAGCGCGCTGCCTCTACCACTGGATCGACCACCCCGGGCTCGAGCGCGAGGTGGAGATCGTCCGCTCGCGCGCCCCCGAGGTGAGCGAGGCGCTGGCGCGTCAGGTGGTCGGGCTGGTCCAGCAGCTGCGCCAGCGCGACGACCTGCTCAAGCCGCCCGGCGTCGCCGAGACCCTCGACTGGGCGCGGGCGCTCACCTACCTCGGGACCGCCGAGCTCGACCTGGCGTCGGCCGCGGCCACCCTCGGCGCGCTCCTGAAGTACCGCGAGGACGCCGACCGGGTGAAGGCCGCCCTGGACAGGATGCTGTCGAGATGAACGCCGTGCTCCACGAGGCCGACGAGGTGCTGCTCGGCTTCACCCGCGCGCTGCGCGCCGCCGGCGTACCGGTCACCCAGGACCGCGCCCACGGGTTCCTGGCCGCGGTCGCGGCCGTCGGCGCCGATGACCGCCAGGCCACCTACTGGGCCGGCCGCGCGACCCTGTGCGGCTCGCCGGACGACCTGGCCCGCCACGACGAGGTCTTCGCAGCCTGGTTCGACCCGCGCGACGGCCTCCCGCGGGCGCGGCCGCGCGAGGCGTCGAGGCCCTCCACCGCCCAGCTGCTGCCCGACGCCGAGGGCGCAGGTGGCGGCGACGAGGCGGGCGAGAGGACCTCGTCCGAGCGAGGGCCTCGGAGGCGGAGGTGCTCAAGCACCGCGACGTGGCGACGTTGGACGCCGCGGAGAAACGGCGCCTGGCCTCGATGTTCGTCCGGCTGTCGCTGCGCCCGCCCGCGCGGCGTACGGCTCGGCACCAGCGCTGGCACCGCGGCGAGCTCGACGCCTCGCGGACCCTGCGGAACTCGCTGCGCCACCTCGGCGAGCCCGGCGAGATCGCGTGGCGCCGGCGCGGCACCCGGCCGCGGCGGGTGGTGCTGCTGGTCGACGTCAGCGGGTCGATGAGCCCGTACGCCGACGCGCTGCTGCGGCTCGCCCACCGGCTCACCCAGTCGGCGCGCTGGGCGGCGGCGTCGAGACCTTCACCGTCGGCACCCGTCTGACGCACGTCACGCGCGCCCTGCGCTCGCCGGACGCGGACCGCGCGATCGTCGCCGCCGGCGAGGTCGTGCCCGACTGGTCGGGCGGCACGCGGCTGGGCGAGACGCTGCGGGTGTTCCTCGACCGGGGGCCAGCGCGGGATGGCCCGCGGCGCGGTCGTGGTGGTCTTCAGCGACGGCTGGGAGCGCGGGGACGCAGAGCTCCTCGGCGAGCAGATGGCCCGCCTCAAGCGGGTCGCGCACCGGG